>JAHCRE010000014.1 GCA_020148145.1 Patescibacteria group bacterium
ATCTAGAGAAATATAAAGAAGAAATCAAAAAAGAAATCGACAGAGAAATAAGAGAAGAACTAAAAACACATAAAAACAAATCAAAAGAAACAATAATAAGAAAAATCGATGATGCAATCGAAAAAAAGCTTGGTGATCTTCAGAAACAAATGAACGATCTAAAAACAGAACTTATGAAGATAAAAGAACTAAAAGATCTTGTTATGCAGGCAACAAAAAATGCCATATATTCTGAACAATTAAGTGATTTACTTGTCGAGGAGCTTGTTAGAGAAAGAGTGTTTTCAAAAGATAGAATTGATATCATATCCAAAAGAGCTTCGATTCGGACAAGAGATAAGTTAAAAGGCAAATAAGAGAAGAGCGATTACATGGTACTATTAGGGAGCGGGATAAAATACAACGTGGGCTTAAGGACGAATACTCAGCTTTTATTCGTGGGCATCAAGTGTATTATAATTTTATCCGACCGCATATGTCTTTATTTGGTAGTACTCCTGCGGGGATTGCAGGGATAGATTTAGGTTTAAAAGATAATAAGTGGGAAAATCTTTTAATGCAGTCTTTGGAATATCATAATTGGGAGGAAAAATAATGGTAGATAAGAATGTAATTTTAATTACAAGAACTTGGTGTAGTGAAAAAACAGTTAAAAAAGAATATAATAAAGATATTAAAAAATTTATTGAGAATATTCATGGGGAATTATCAAGAATTATTGTTTTGGTTAATTTTGAAGAAGAAACTGATTATTACACACAGACTTTATTGAGAGGATTTGATGATATTATTTTTAATAAAATTGAGATTTATCATGTTAAACCTTGGGGAGTTGCAAGTGGTGCATTGAATATCGGATTAACCAAGGCTTTTAATCATAAAGAAAAACCTGACCATATTTTAATAGCATCGTCAGAAGTAAGTCTTGATGAAAGCAATGTAAAAATAATGTCTCAAGAACTTTCTAAAAATTCAAATATGTTAGTTGTTGGTTACGCTCTTAAGGCATATACCGATGATAATTATAAATTCAAAGGATGTGAAAAAGGACATATTTTAGAAAATAATTATGAAGTATATAAGACACCTTGGAATACTTGTGCGATGTGGGATGCTGAATTATTCCGTAAGTATGTCGGGGCTTTTAATGTAATTTGTGATTGCCCCAAATATTTAGGAAAAAAGAAAATAAAATTGAATGGAAAAGAGGAGAAAATTGAATTGCGTGGTATAGAAGATGCTCTTGCTATGACATCAGCACAAAAAGTTGATTCTAATTTGAAAATAGGGATTATCAAAAAAGCATTACCCTGGAAAGTAAAGAAAGAAAAAATCAAAGATCATAAAATAAAAATGAAAAGAAAATGTGCTGTTTATGAGAAGTACAAAAAGATATTCGATATTCCAAAACCTTTAATTTCGGAACCTATCAATTAAGAGGGATGAAATATTGTTAACACCCCATTTGCAACACCCCCAATGCAACACCCTTCATGCAACAGTACCCAGTGCACCAGCACGTAAAAATCCTTAAATAAAATATCATAGCAAAATTTATAAGAAGGTTGTGAATGCATTTTCTGTGTTTACTCCTTGTTTAAAATAATAAATGGAGTGATTTGCAAACAAAGAAGGGCATAGAAATATTTATATATAAGTTAGTTTATTTGCCTTAAAAGTATATCGCAAAGTATAAAAAACATATGGGGGCGTAAATAATGGTTCAAGTTCAATCAAAAAAG
>JAHCRE010000015.1 GCA_020148145.1 Patescibacteria group bacterium
AATGGCTCTATAAAAAATTCAAAGAAGAATGATTGTTTCGATTCAATGACCCCACTTTAAAAAGTGAGATCTCTAAACATTGAATCGATTGGAGCGATCTCTCCGATTTGTTGAACGTTTGACTGTATACCCAATCACCGTAAAAGAACAACGCAAGATAGAACATACACTTTTCCCACTTCGTGGTCGCACTTGATGTACAACATGTTGAAAATTAAGATCTAAGTAGACAACTTTTACCTGTTTTTTTACTTTCTCTCCTGTAATAAGATGCTTTAAACCTGTTGATATGCATGTTTTTCCCTATATTTTGACAGAAAAATAGGTTTTATAAAGGAATCTTTTTTCATTTTGGCGTTTTAACAGGATACTTTTAAATATCATTAGTGTCACAGTTTAGCATGATAAAATGTCTGGTAAAGGATGTAAAATTTGTGAAAGAACAAACCCGTCAACGAAACTTACATACAGCATTGTCCAAGGTGATGACTTATGTCTACAGTGTTATAAAGATCAATTCCCACAGAGACCTTTTTCTGCTTATCCATTTGAATAAATACGGGAGAGTATATGGCATTGATTCATGGAAGGTCAGGTGCAGAAAAAAATTTACTTAAGGTATGCCCACCAGGAATCAATAAGTTTGCAGATATCAAACTTCAACTTGATACATACAAAGCTGATATAGAAAAAGAAAAAAAGATATTTTTTGAAAAATTACCTGATCTTACTGAAAAAGAAAAAGAAAAATTATTAGGTTGATAAAATTAAAGAAACAACTGTGTTGTAAAGAGGATTACGGCCTACACCTAGAACTAAAATTGTTTGTCCTGATTACTTTTTAATTTTATATATCTCAGGATGCTCATCAATAATTTCAAATAAATACCATATTGTCATAATTACAAAAGTGTATCTATTTCTACCATTTCTGTATTTATTTAATTTATACGGAAAACGATTAATCACCTTCTTAAAAAAATCTATTTTAATAAAATCAGAATCGGGAATTTCATAATCAATGTCATGAGCGAATTTATTTCTTATATTATTTACAAATAATAGATAATTTAGAGAACCTGTTTTTAATAAACCGCTAGCCTCAATTATTTTTACTTTATTATAGAAATAAAAATTTATGATTGCTTTTGGATTTGGGAATTTATTTGTAATTATTTCATCAATTATATTTTCAAAATACAGTTGAGTTATAATTACGATATTTCTCATATTAGGTGGTTGTGTTAATAAATTAGTAATAAATTTATTAACCAAAAAAATACTACTTTTTGGTAAACATTCATCCTTTAGAAATCGAAGATAATTTTGGTCCATAAAAAATTGTTGGACAGTCACTTCTCCTGTTATTTTCCCTTTTAATAATAAATTCTTTAAAAGTCTGCAATAAACTCTAATATCTTCTGTACCAGATTTCGCTTTTGACATAATAATTTGCTTCATCATATAATTTATTGTTTTAAGTAATCTTTTCTTAATCGAAGGAAAGAGCCTTTTTAGAACTTATCTAAGAATGGGGTTCTACGATAAATAGGGTTAAGACTTACGGCCTTTACCATGTCATTTGCTCCACCTCTGATGATAACCAGACCTTCTTCGTTTCTTTCTATCGGGACCTCTTTTGCCGACATTTTTTGCATGTTTTAATCCTTCCTATTGTTATGTAGGGGATAATGGCTTAAAACGGTTGATATGCACGTTCCCCTTAGTGTTCATAGGGAGAAATAGGGTTTATAAGGTAGTAATTGTTACAATCTTGTAGATTTGGGAGGCAAAAGGAATGAAAAAACCAAAAACTCTTTGTAAATTTCGCCCAATAAATAAAAATACAGAAGAAATATTTACAAAAAAAAAATTATTCTTCGGTTATGTTGATGATTTTAACGATCCTTTTGAATTCAGAATGAATTTATCAATTTTTGGAAAAACAGAGAGTGAGACATTATATCATAATTTTAAAAATGCTTTTGTAGTATTATGTTTAACTGAAGAAGATACAAAATATGAAACATTGTTATGGTCACATTATGCAGATTTACATTGTGGAATATGCATTCAATTCACCCCAGATTATACAAATAAAAAATCACCGTTTTATAAATTAGAGCAAGTAAAATATGAGAAATCAATTCCAAAAGTAACCTCTAAAAAAGATACAATTATTGATGGTTATGTAAATAATATTCTTAAAACAAAGGCTTTTTGTTGGAATTATGAAAAAGAATGGAGATCTTTATTACTAAATAATAAAGGGGATAAGGTAAAGAAAACAAATATTCATGGATTTGAAATTGATTGTGGAAGACAACATACGTTTGAATCAAAGGAACTTACAAAAGTCATATTTGGATGTAAAATCAATAAGTCTGATGAACGAGTTGTAATGAATTGGATTGATGAATTAGGTAATACTAACATAAGAGTAGAAAAAGCATTTGTAGATGAAACTGATTATAAATTAAATTTCTTACAAATAATATAAATTAAACTCAATTATTTATGAAAATTATGGATTTTTCAAAATTATACTTTCTACTTTTTGGTTGTTAATTATTAATACGTTTTATGGGTTAAGTTAAAACAGGTTTTATAAGGGATTAACTCTATTCAATCTGTAGATTTGGGGAGGAAAATGGTAGTGTCCTTTAAACAAAGAAAAATAAGTGTTCATATAGGAATTGGGATATCGATTTTTGTCATGTTAATAGGTCTCTTTTCAATATTTTATCCATTTATAATGACAGGTTTGTCTACAAAAGAGGATATTGCTTTCGGTGTTATTCCTGTATCGCTAGGATTTGCATTATTTGCATTATGTCAGTCTTTTTCTTCAGACCTTAAAATGGATATCAATTCTAATGAAAATTTTTTAAGAATAGTCGGCCGTTTAGAAGATATGAGAATGAACCTCTTCATGGAGATACGTTATGACCATTCTTATAGAAATTTGATACGATATTGTTGGAAACTCTTAACCTATATGGAACGTGCTATTAATTTAAATGAAATGGCAAATATTGTACAAGATAATCAAAAGAAATTATACAATCAAATAGTACAACTGGTTTACATGTCTGACCTACCATGGGGGCGGAGAAGGAGAATTCGCACTACCGATGCAAACGGAAATCCCGATACAGCATTAGAATATATAATGCGGGAAAAAGATGTTAATAATATCTTGAATGTATGTTTACTTTGCCAGGAATTAAAACTAACTCAATTTCAATTTGAAAAAGTAGAGGAAATAATTGGTTATGTAGGACATTTTAGAAGTTATTACTGAAAAATCACTCATTGATATATCATGTCACGATTTATGGGTTAATTCTAATGGAACAGGTTTTATAAGGGAATAACAGTTATCGAATTGTGAGGAGGAAAGAATATGATAAAAAATGGGGATAATAAATCAAAAGGACCATACTTTTACCCTCACTGGATTTTAGCAATTATTTTCGGTGTATTACTTTTCTTCTATTCCTATTTTTTCTCTGGTTTTGCGGATGATCTTCGGGGAAATCCACATTCAATTACTCTGATGTTTCTTTTGTTCGGGATCGTGGGGCTATGTCTTTTCCTATTCTTTAGAAGGAACATATATGGCATAAAAAACCATGAAGTAAGCGGTAAGACTGCAAGGTTTTATTATGAACAGGGTATGGGGCTGATTAAAAGCGCGTTGTCTGCGTTCATATTGACTTTGGTAATCCTTTGGGGATTTGTGTTAAGTAGAAATGTTTCAAAGTCAGTTCAAATCTTGACCGCCCAGGGAGAAGTGTTGTTTTACCTGGTAGGATATGTTCTATTGTTCTATTATTTGAGTTTGGTTATTGATTTTCGTGATGCCATTCTAAAAGCCAAATGATGAACATTGACGTCATTTATACTGGCTAAAACCCGTGCTAATCGTTGACCGCTCATAGTATATAAAGCTATCATTTTTGAGGCAAAAAGCGATATTCAATAAAATAATATTGTTGTCAACAAAAACATAAATGAATTAATATTAACTGGTAGAACTGACAAATTTGTTTCAAAAAATGAGAAAATCAAATAGTATACCTCTCCATTACTAATTCTACTATGAAAAA